>NZ_JAPZBF010000002.1:0-40117 GCF_027460165.1 Micromonospora sp. WMMC241 | reverse complement strand
GCCGGGTTCTGGAGGAAGCGCGAGATGGTCAGCGAGTCGCCCGAAAGGGTCGGTGCCGCTGCCGGGTAGGTGCCAGGCACTTGTTATCTCCCTTCGAGTTTCTCAGCTGCCGCCGACGAAGCGGACCTTGGCGCCGCCGGTGGCGGCGGTGGTGGCGCGGCCGAGCAGGGTGCCCGCCGCCGCGGCGGTCGCGACCGACGCCGTGGTGGCGACGCCCGACGCCGCGGACACGATGCCGTCACCGACGGCGACCGTGCCGGTCGAGGTCAGCTCGTGCTCGACGTTGTTCAGGGGCCACACCGTGACCCGGGCGCCGCTGGCCGCGTCGTGCGCGGCCACCCCGACGACCTTCGTCGACGCGGCGCCGGCGGTACCGACCGAACTGGCGGTGGTCGCCTCGACGAGCTGGCCACCGGTGATGGTGGTGCTGGCGGTCTTCGTCATCGGCTGCGCGCCGCCGGCGTAGACCGGGCTGTAGTCGGCCATGACTCAGGCCCCCTTCCGGTTCGGCGGGAACAGCCCGGCGAACTCCATCTCGAAGTCGGCGTCGTCGCCCGGGCCGGCGTAGCCGAGCGCCGCGGTCGGGATGACGTTCTTCTGCAGGCCGTTGATGACCTCGCGGGTGCCCTCCGGGTCGGCGTCCCACAGCCGCGTCCAGTGGTCCTTGCGGGCCGGCGCGAACTTGCCGTCCCGCACGGCCTGGTTGACGACCTCGTCACGCTCGTCGCGGCGACGCCGGGCGTCGGCCGCCTGCAGCTGCCGGATCGCCTCCTGCTGCGCCTCCCACGCGCTCGCGTCGATGACCATCGTCCCGGCCGCCGAAGGGCGGGGAGACGACGGCGCGGGCGCGGGCTCGGACGGCGACGGGCTCGGGGCCGGCTGGGTGGGCTGGCTGTTCTCGACGAGACCGGCGGAGCCCAGGGCCGCCTTCACCTCGTCGTCGGAAGCACCGGGAGCCAGCCCCAGCGCCTCTCGGATCTTCGCCGGATCCATGCGGCCGGCTCCCTTCTCTGGTGCGTCCCCCGCCTGGTTGACGGGGGTGGTTCGCTGCGCCGCCGCGTGGATGCGGCGGGCGGCCTCCGCGGCCGTGACCTTCTGCCGGGAGGAGTTCGTGGCGGTCGCGTCGGGGTCGTCGGCCACCTCGTCGGCCAGACCGGCGTCCACCGCCTCCTGCGCCGTGTACCAGGTGTCGCGGGCCATCGCGGTGCGGAACTCCGCCATCGGGCGGCCCGAGCGGGCCGCGTAGATGCTGGCGATCGAGTCCGACACCCGGTCGAGGACCTCGGCCATGTCCCGCATGTCCCGGGCGTTGCCGATGGCCAGACCCGCCGCGTCGTGGATCATCATCTGCGCGCCGCGGTTCATCGTGACCCGGTCGCCGGCCTGCGCGATGAACGACGCCGCCGACGCCGCCAGCCCGTCGACCACCACGTGCACGCTGGCCCGGTGGTCCTTCAACGCGTTGAAGATCGCGATGCCGTCCCAGGCGTCCCCGCCAGGGGAGTTCAGCCGCAGCGTGATGTCGTCGGCGTCCAGAGCGCGCAGCTCGGCGGCGAAGTCCTTCGCGGTGGTGCCGGCCCAACCGATCTCGTCGTAGATCGACACCACGGCGGACCGGGCGCCGGCCTTGGCCTCGATGCGGTACCAGTCGCCGGCCTTCGCCGTCGGCCGGGCCCGCAGCCGCTCCAGGTGCGCCGGCAACTCCGGCAGGGCAACCTCAGCCATCAGGGATTCTCCTCGATCGAAGGGGTCCGCGGCGGATAGTCCTTCGGCGGCAGCCCGTACGCCTGCCGGGCCGCCTCCTCCAGCGAACGGTCCGGCAGCAGGATCCCCGCGTCGGCGAGCATCTTCAGCGCCTGAGCCGTCGCCGCCTGCCGCGAACCGATCTCGTCGAACACCACCCGCGGCGCCGGCTCCGACTCCCCAAAGTTCAGATCGACCAGGTCCTCGACGATGTGCTGCGTGGCGACATCCGCGATCTGCTGCGCGAGGGTCTGCAAGCTGAGGGTGAAGAAGTCCGCGAAGGTCGTGCCCAACGCCCAGCTGCCGGTCTGCGTGCCGAGGTTGAGGAAGTGCGCGAGGACCGCCCGGGCGATCTGCTCGTCGTGGTAGCGGATCGGCTTGTCAGCGTCCGGGAGGGATCCCTCGACACCCAGCAGACGCATCTTCGCCCCGTGCGGGATGGCCGACCCGGCGGACTGCCCGGCGCGCCAGGCCTGCGCCATCTGCGCGCCCTTGGTCAGGTCCTCTTCGCCCTCGGCGCCCTCGTACAAGGGCACGCCCATGCCGTTGCGTTCGATCGTCTGCGCCTGCACCCGCAGCAGCCGATCCTTGATCAGCCAGTTCTTGTAGCAGGACCGCAGCACCGACCGGCCCAGCCAGTTGCCGCCCTCACGCTCCAACACGTACACGACCAGCCGGTCCACCGGAATCGGGCGGGCCCGCTGTTCGGTCTTCGCGCCGTACTGCGTGATCGAGACCAGCCCACCATCCGGCGCCACATCGATCTTCTCGATGGTGCGGGGCATCCGCTCTGCGAGCTTCCGCAGCCGCGCCCGTCCCTGCTCGTCGATGCGGTACACCTGCTCGAACGGCATGAACCCGAACGGCAGCATCAGCAACGCCAGCCGCAGATGCTCAGACCAGGAGAAACGGTCCCGGGTGCGCGGCATCGGCTCCGGGTTCCGGCCCGCCACCGGCAGGCCGAGGTCCTCGGCGACCAGCCGCACCACCTCATCGCGGGCGCCCGCCGGGTCCAGACGCCACGGTGTCCGCCGCAACGGATAGGTGACCGCCCGCAGCACCGACCCGACCTGCGAGTCCTGGCTGCGCATGGCGTCGTACACGGCCACCGACTCCGGCCACCGCAGCTCCGGCGTCGGCTCATCGTCAGAGGTCCACCAGTTGCCGCCGAGGTGGGCGTATCCGATCTCGTTCACCGGTGCGGTCATCGGTACGACACCCCCTCTCTCAGAAACCCGCGCTGGCCAGCTCGTTCGTCTCGGATCGCACCGTCAACGTCTCAGTGATAACCGGCGCCGCCGGCGGCTGCGGCTTCTCCGCCGTGCCCAGCCCGTGCAGCGCGGCGGTCACCGCGACCAGGCCGGAGATGTCACCGCCCGAGTGCTTGCGGTCCCACGCCCACGCATCCGCCAACTGCCGAGTCGACGACTTGCGCAGCATCTCCAGCAACCGGTCATCGCCCAACTGCCGCAACTGGCCGGTCAACGCCGCGTCGTACAGCCGGCCACAGGCGTGCGCCAGACCACGCATCGTCAGCGGCGTCGGATCCAGCCGCGCCGGAAGCCGCTCCGTCACCTCCGACAGCAGCGACCCACCCGGCCCCGACGGGTCCACCAGCACCGCCGTCACCGGCTGCCGGCCCGCGATCTCACCCAGCCGGCCCGCCACCCAGTCCGTGCCGTCCCGGTACTCGACCAACTCCACATGCGGCAGCCCGTCAGCGCGTAGACCCGCCGCGGCGATCGCCGCCCGGTCCCGATGCCACGACACCTCCCACGCCAGCACCACCGGCCCGACGATCCGCGAGGACGGATCCGCGCACTTCACCCACGCCGTCAGCGGGATCTTCGACGGCTCCAGGTCCGGCACCCGCTGACACAGGCACTCGGTGCGGAAAATCGGCTCCGGGTCCGTCTCCAGCGCCGCCCGCAACGCCTCGAACGAGATGCCCTGCGGGTAGCCCAGCGACGGATTCGCCAACCGCCACATCTGCGGGTCGTCGACCGGGCAGTCATCCGGCGCCGACCACTCGAAGATGCCCATCGACGCATCAGCGGCAGGATCCTCGGCGGTCGCCCGGCCTTTCTCCTGCAACGCGTTGAGCACCACCGACCGGTCGTCACCGGCGTTGGAGAACGCCCAGATCTGCGCCTTGCGGCGGGCCATCGTCGTCTTCGTGACAGCCGCCCACGACTCCCACGTGTGATGCTCGCGCAGCTCATCGAGGTTCACGTCGTCGCCCGACAAGCCACGACCGCCCTTGCGGGACGCCGCGGCGACCTTCCACCGCGACCCGTGCGCGAGCTTCAGCGACTTCTTGCCGTTGACCCGCACGATCCCGCCGTCACGCGGGACCTCGGCGGCCAGCTCCGGCACCGACTCGACGATCTCGACGGCCTTGTCCCACGACTCCTCAGACACGTCCAGGTTCTGCGCCGTGCCGATGACCAGCGGGATCCGCAGGACGAACATCTTCCAGAGGTTCTTGACCTCCACCAGCGTCGTCTTGCCGTTCTGGCGGGCCACCAGCACCAACACCGTGCGGAAGCGGAACCGGCCGTCGGCGAGCAGCTCCAGCGAGTGAATGAGCAGCCAGCGCTGCCACGGCATCAGGTGGAAGCCGAGCACCTCCTCGGCGAACTCCACAGCCGAGAAGCCGTGCGACGTCGCCGGAGTGAGCGCGCACCCGCAGCCACACGGCCCAGGCGGTCCGACCACCAGCGGCGGCGTCCAGATCCTAGGAGTCGTGCTGCCCAGCAGCGGCGCGGATCTGAGCAAGACGACCCCCCACCGGCTTGTCCTTCTTCATCGCCGCCCGCGCCGCCGGCGTCCCGCCCAGGTCGCGCAGCACGCCCTGGAGCTGCGGGCCCAGCCAGCCGACGGTCTTGGTGACCTCACACATCGCTTCGAGTGCCTTCAGCCGCTTGTACGCCGACTCGTCGCCGGCCAAGTCCCGGCGCAGCGCTTCCAGCTCGCGCGCCCGGTCGATAGCCCCCTCGATCTCCTCGGCCTGTCGCAGGGCGAGGGTCTTCAACGCCTCGTCGGTCGGGGTGAGCCAGTCCATGGCGTCGACCGTCGACCGGACAGCATCACGCAGGTCAGGGGTTCTTTCCCGGGTGGCCTCCGGGTCGGCGGAAACCGCTGCGAGGCGGCGAGCGCGAGGCGGCACGACCGGCACCTCCTCACGGAAAGTCACTGTGGGTATGTCACGGAATGTGATGCATGAATATGCAATGCATGGTTATGCAGTGGGGGGCACGGGGTTGGCCGGGGGGAGATTTCCGCGACTGCCCCGGTGGTCCCCTGGCCTGCTGCCGAATTTTTCTGAACCGGACATTCCGTCACCGCTATGCATAACCATTGCATAGTTATACATTGCCGAACGTCACGCAGAGTAACGTTGACTCGTTGTCACCACTCACGGGACGTTCGCACTCCGACGCCGCGACCCGCGTTCGCCACCCGCGCACCGTTCGCACCACCGGCTCGCCTGTTGCACGTCCTGTGCTCAGGCCCCCGGTACTGACCACGGTCGTCATCATCGTGGCCCAGGTCCCACGGCCTGCCCGGCTGGATCAGATCACCACACCGCCAGCAGTCCACCGTGCCGGCGTCCACCTTCGGCGCCCACTGCTTCCGCAGATCCTCGTGCTTGCGGCCGTAGCCGCGGGCTGCGGTGCTGCGCCTGGCCACCGGCTCACCCCCGGGCATGACGAAGCCCCGCCGTCCTGGGGGATGCGGCGGGGCTTCGGAGACAGTGGTGCTGCTGGCATTCATCGTAGGTCAACTCGCGTTGGCGTCAAGCTGACCCGCTGGTCACGCCGCGGTGACGCGTTCGCTGCGGCTGGTGACGTACTCGCCGAGGGCGTGGAGGCTGCCGTCGTCGGCGGCCCAGGTGGCTTGGCAGGCCCGGCAGTGCGCCGCCTGGGCGGTGAGGTTGATGCGCAGCTTGCCGGTGGTGTGGCAGGCGGGGCAGGGCACGTGCGGCTGGTAGAGGGGGGCGATCCAGCCGGTGGCGACGGCGGCCCAGCGCCGCCAGGTGCGCAGTTCCCCGGCGAGCAGTTGCAGGTCGTCGTCGTCGAGTTGCGGTGCGGCGCCGACGAGGGCTCGGATGTTCGCTTCCACGGTGTCGCGGAGGTCGATGCCCAGGGATGTGCACCAGTGGGCGGCGTGGGTGCAGATCGCCGCGTGGGTGCTGAGCGCTTCGAGGGCGAGCGGGGGACGGCTGCGCGGCACCGGGCGCGGGCCGGGCTCTGTACGGCCGTCTGCGGGCTCTACAGCGGCTTGGTGGAGCTGTTCGAGGAGACCGGGTTGGATGGTCCGCCATTCGCGGTATTTGCGGTTGCGGTTGTCGTCCCAGTAGGGGATGCGTTCGGTGTGTTGTCCGGGGTCGCAGAGTTGCTCGGCGAGGCCGGTGATGGTGGTGAGGGTTTGCGTCCGGTCCATGGTGGTCCCCCCTTGTAGGCTTGCCGGCGGTTGGGCGGCTACCTGCGGGTGGCGTTGGTGGGCCGGCGGGGTGGGCGACCCCGACCGGCCCACCGCTGGTTTCAGGGCGGCGGCTGGCTCGTCACAGTGCGGGCGAACCACTCGGCATTCGTCTCCTGCGGCTCAACCAGCCCGTACCACGGGTGCTCGTACCGGACGGCGACGCCGAGCATCACGGCCGGCGGCCGATCGCGGTACTTCGCGGCATCCCCACGGTCGCTGCGAGCCTCGCCGATGTTGCAGGACCGGCAGAGCCACCCCCGGACCAGCGCGGTGTGGTGGTCGTGGTCGACCACGAAGTCCGGGCCGGCACCAAAGTCCGGCGCCCACTGGTGGCCGCCGCCTCCGCAGATGGCGCACCGTCCGCGCTGCCACTTCCAGAGCAGATCCTGACCCTGGCGGGATCGGCGCAGCTCGTCGCCGATGTCGGCCAGTGCCGCCGCCTCCGCTCGGTGTTCATCCATGACAGACCAGCCATGGCACGCCGGCGCGAGACTGTCCTCCCACTCGACGATGAGGGAGGACAGTCGCTCGGCCTCGACCCTGGCGACGAGCTGCTCTTCCTCCGTTGCGTGGGCGGAGCAGGCCGGGGTGAAGCGGGCGCAGAGGGCGCGGCATGCGGTGCCTCGACGGGTAGGACGACCGCAGGATCGGGCCTCGCGGGCGCCTGTGAGCGCCTCACAAGCGTCGCTGATATGCCGAGGCGGGAGACCATGAACCCGGCTCAGGAACGCCTCTACGTCGCTGTCGTCCACAGGTCCATTGTAAAGTAATCTGGAGTTTCGTTTACATAGCAGGTCAGGGGCATCATGAAGCTCACCGGATACCTCCGCGTCAGCACCGAATCCCAGATGGACGGGTTCGGGCTCAACGTCCAGGAAAAGGCCGTTCGGTCCTGGTGCCGCGCCAACGGGCACCGCCTCGTCTCGCTCCACACCGACGCCGGCATCTCCGGAGCGAAGGACGCCGCCGACCGACCCGGCCTGTCCGCCGCGCTCTACGACATCGAGTCCCGGACCGCTGAGGGTCTGCTCGTCCCCCGGCTTGACCGGCTGGCCCGTGCCGTCACCGTCCAGGAGGCCACCCTCGCGCTCGTGTGGCGCCAGGGCGGCCGGGTGTTCGCGGTCGACGGCGGCGAGGTGCTCCGCGACGACCCCGACGACCCGATGCGCACCGCCATGCGGGAGATGGCCGGCGTCTTCGCCGGGCTGGAGCGGCGCATGATCGTGAAGCGGATGCGCGACGGCCGCAAGGCCAAAGCCGAGGCGGGCCGGCACGCGGTCGGCCAGTACGCCTTCGGCCTCCGGGGTGAGGGCAAGGGGCGCGAGCGTGACGCCGCGCCGAACCCCGCCGAGCAGGTGGCCCGGGACGAGGTCGTGCGTCGCCGGAAGGCCGGCGAGTCGTACCGGGTCATTGCCGCCGCGCTGGACGCCGCTGGGCTCCGGCCGCGCCGGGCCGACCGATGGTCCGCGATGGCGGTCCGGTCGGTGGCCCGACGGGCTGGTCTGAGCTGACATAGCTGATCTCACCGGTCTCTGGGAGCTATCAGGTCAGGCGGCGGTGCGGGTTCGGGCGCCGAGGTGGTCGAGGATCTGCTCTCCGATGAACCGCGTGTACGCCGGCGGGATGCCGAGGGCCAGGCCGCGGGGCGACGCCCACGGGGCGCCCATCAGCCGGCGGGCCCGGTCGACTCCGGCGCGCACGTCACCTCCGGGTCGATTGCGGCCGCCGCACGCCCGGTCGTTCTTGGTCAGGTCGCCGTAGACGCCGACGATCCGTACACCCCGGTTGCGGCACCGGTGCGGGCCGGGCGCCATCAGGAGGGCGTTGGACTCGAATAGGCGGTGGCGGGCGAGGTGCCACCCGCCGTCGGTGAGGCCGAACATGGTGCCGCAGAGCATCAGCGGGGATCCCATGATGGTCTTGGCGCCCTCGACGTTCTCGACGACCCAGAGTCCGCCGGTGGCGTCGCCCCACGCGCGGAGGCGGTTGATGGTGTGCGGCAGCATCCAGCCGGTGTCGGTGCTGGCGCCGCGGCGGTGCTCGGCGAGGGTGGCGCGGGTGGTGTGGTCGGTGCACGGCGGGGAGGCGACCACCACCTCGAACCCGTCGAGCGGGAAGGTGGTGGCGTCGCCTTCGACGACGGTGACGTTGGGGTGGCGGACGTGGTTGGCGATGCGCTCGGGGTTGATCTCGACGCTGGTGACGTCGAATCCGGCGAGGGCGTAGCCGTAGGCGGCGAGGCCTTCTCCGCCGAACAGGTCGAGCAAAAGCGGCCGCTTCACGCTTCCTCCTTGGGCTCGTAGCGGTCGCAGCGGCAGGGCCATTCGGTGCAGGTGCCCGAGCCGCGCTTGTGGGACCACTGGCCGTGGCCGCAGTGGCAGGCGTCGTGAGCGGCCGCTTTCGCGACGTGCAGGGGGCGCATGGTCAGTTCCTCCAGAGGCGGGCGGTCAGGCGGGCCCGACGCCGGCGGGCGAGGGCGAGGATCCGGGCGCGGCGTAGCAGCGGGGTGGACTGCCAGCGGGCGTGGGCTTCGACGGCGCACGAAGGGATCACGACGCGGCCTGCGCGATCTGGTCGAGGAGGAACGGCTCGCACGGCTGGGTCCGCGCCCTCGGCACCTTCCGACCCAGCAGCCGCGTGTAGACGACACCCCGACCGCGGGGCCCGTTCGCGGCGAGCAGCGGCACGGCGCCGACCCAGCCGGCGACCTCGAACACCCGGTCCCACTCGGCGGGCGGCAGGGTGCCCGAGCGCTTGGCCTGGATGAACAGGAGCTGGCCGGGCTTCAGTGCGACGAGGTCCACCTTGGATGCGCCCTTGCTCCCCGCGGCTCGCATGACCTCGTAGCCGTTGTCGCGGAGGTCGTCGCGGATCTTGTGCTCAAACCTCGTACCCGCCTGGTAGTGGCTCACCGGGTCACCTCCGCCGGGCACCGGTCGGCGCGGTGCATCTGCCGCATGGTCCGTGCCCGCCCGGCGGGGTGCTGCTCGCACGCCGGGTCCGCGCGCCGGGTGTCCACCGACCCGCACGGCTCCTTCGGGCAGGGGCAGTTGGCTTCGGGGAAGCCAGGCCAGGTGCCGCGGGTGACGTGGAATGCGGCGGGGAGGGTGGCGCGGTCGGCGCGGAGTGCGGCGAGTTGCGCGTCGAGGCGGTCGGCGCGGGCGCGTTGGGCGTCGGCTTCGAGGCGGGCGGCGTCGCGTTCGCGGCGGAGGCGTTCGACGGTGGTGTGGCGGGGGTCGGCGATGGGGTGGGTGGCCATGGCGGGCTCCAGGGGTGGGCGGTGGCGGTGGATGTCGGCGAGGGTCCGCGGGGTCACGGGGTGGCCTCGGCGGGCGTCGGGGCTTTCCACTGCCCGGCGTCGACGGCGGCGGCCAGGTCGCGCTCCTCGGCGGTGAGCTGGTTGCGCCAGTAGGTGGGCGAGTTGGGGCAGAGCTGGCAGGCGGGGATGTGGCCGGCGGGTCCGGGCTTGCCGGGGAAGTCGCAGGCGGGCATCGGCTGGGTCACGGCTGCTCCTTGGTGCGGATGGCGGGCTTCTGCTGGCGGAGGCGTGCGAGGGCTTCGCGTCGTCGGGCGGCGAGGTCCGGGTCGGCCTGTTGCGCGGCGAGCCGGTCGAGGAACTGCGCAGCGAGGGGCCGACGGGCTCGGGGTCCGCGGCGGCCGGCGCGGTGGGGTTTTTGTTGACCTCCCCCCTCTCGGGGTCACGTTCCGCCCTCCCTAAAGGAAGGGCGGAAAACGTGACTTTCCGAGGGAGGGGCCGCGTGACTTTCTCCACGGCGGTGCGTGACTTTCTGACCTGCGGAAACTCGACGGGGGTATCGACGCGTGACTTTCCTCGTGACTTTCGGGCAGACATCGACGCGTGACTTTCTCCGTGACTTTCTTCGGCACGATGCGTGCCCGCCGCATCACTACTGGTATCGGTCATCGGGGGCCTCCTCACCCACGACCCACGACGCCGGAGCGACCGCGAACCAGCGGTCACCGTTGCCCCGACCGCCCTTCCCATCCGTCGCGGCGCGCTCCGTCAACAGCCCCTGCTTCACCAGCTGCCGCAGCTTCCGCCGAGCCTTCTCGACCTGCGCCTTCGACGGGGTCTCCGTCGAGAACTGGCACCGGGCAGCCTCAGCCGCCGACACACCCGTCTCCGCGCAGCGCCGAGCCAGCGCCACCACGTCGGTGTCCTCGTCGTGGAACACCTCCGACAGCCCCGTCTCCCGGTTGTGCCGCACACTCAGCGGCCCCACCTCGTTCATGGGCTGCTTCAGGTGCAGTAGCTCGATCACCGGGTCGCCCGGGTCGCCCCACAACATGACGACGGATCCGGCGCCCGAGGTCAGCCAGGTGGAGCCGTAGATGCCGTTGATGTTGTTCGGTTTGGCTCCGTCCGCGCCGGACTTGACGACGTGATGCAGCTCGACGAGTTGGACACCCTCGGCGAGGGCGAGCTGCCGCGCCCGGTTGTAGCCGGCGCCGACCTCGTCCTTCGACAGACCGACCGCGGCGTCCTTCAAGCTGTCGACGAACACCACGTCGGCGTCGTGCTGCTGGGCCAGCCGCAGCAGCGCTGCCGGGTCGGCGGCGAAGTCCGACGGCGGCGGCCCGGACCAGAACCGGAGGATCTCGGCGAGGTAGTCCCGGCCGATCTCCACCTCGGCGTCGGCGAACATGCGGGCCAGGTTGCGGCGGGCCTGCTCGGGCCGGTCCATGGCCAGGTAGAGGATCCGCCGCTCGCACGGCTCGACCGGGTAGCCGAGGACGTCCCCCGTGATGCCGGCGACCGCGCGCAGGAGCTGCCCGGCGATGGTGGTCTTCCCGACGCCCTGCGGGCCGGCGATCATCAGCGCCTCACCGCGGGCCCACAGGATGTCCTCGCCCTTGCCCCACAGGGCGGGCGGGGTGGGCGGCAGGTCGAGCAGGAACGTGGCGCCGTCGTGGACGCGGGCGGCGTCGTCGGCGGCAGCCTTGGCCAGTTCCGCCTGCTCCTGCGTCCACCGCTGCTCGGCGGCGTGCCGGGCCTTCAGCCGGACCAGCTCGCGTTCGGTCTCGTCTTCGAGGTAGCGGGCCTTCGCCTCCTTCCGCTCCTGCCGGCGGCGCTCCTTGGCCTGCTCGACCTCTTCGCGGGCGCCGGCGGTCTGCCGCTCGAAAGCGGCGTGCTCGTCCGGGTGCCGCTGCGGGTCGAACGGGTTGGGTTCGACGGGGGCGATGACGTCCATGCCTTCCCAGCGGTCCCAATCGGTGTCGAGGCTCACGCGTTCACGTCCTCGCCGGGTGCCAGCACGCGGCCGGTTTCCCAGTCGACGGGCCCGCCGGGGTGCAGCCGGTAGGGGCGGCCTTCGGCGGCGGCGCGGGCCTGCCCGAGGGCGTCCATCTCGGCCATCCGTTCGCGGTAGCGCTCCTCGGCGGTGGGCCGGTGGATGGGGTTGCGGGCCCAGGTGGCGTGGAGTTCGGCGATGTCGCCGACGTACTGGGCGGTGCGCCCGGAGTCGTAGGCGAGGTGCATGAGGAGGGCCACCTCGTCTCGGGTGTAGGTCTGCTGAGGGCCCTGCAAGGAGTCGGCGGCGGCGAGGATGTCGCCGGCGCTCGGGGTGGTGCTGGTCATCAGGTCCCCCTTGGTGCTTGATCTGGTGGTCGGGTTGGCGCCCCGTCGCGCGCTCGATGCGCGGTGCCGGCCTGGCGTGGTGCCGCCCGGGCGGGGCCGGTGGATCAGAACGGGATGTCGCCCTCGGGGGTCGAGCCCCAGCCGTCGTCCTGCCGGGCCGGCGCGGGCCGGGACTGCCGCCGCTCCCCGCCGCCGCTGCTGTTGCGCTCGACCTTCGCGGTGGCCCGGAACAGCGACGGGCCGATCTCGTCGACCTCGATCTCCATGACGGTGCGCTTCTCACCCTCGCGGGTCTCGAAAGAGCGCTGCCGCAGCCGGCCCTGCACGATGACGCGGGTGCCACGGGTGAGGGACTCGGCGACGTTCTCGGCCGCCTGCCGCCACACGTTGCAGGACAGGAACAGCGGCTCCCCGTCCTTCCACTCCTGCGACTGCTTGTCGAACATGCGGGGGGTGGAGGCGATGCGGAACTTGGCGACCGGGGCACCGGACGGGGTGAACCTCAGCTCGGGGTCGTCGGTCAGGTTGCCGACGACGGTGATGACGGTCTCGTTGCTCACTGCTGCTCCTGCTGGTCGACGGCGGCCTGGAGGTGGTCGATGACGCGCTTGGCGTCGTCCTTGCTCAGTTCCTTGGTGGTGGTGATCTCCCGCTCCAGGACGTCGCTGATGTAGCCGAGCCCGGCTTCGCGCTGGCCCTTGCCGGCCTTGCCGAGCAGGACGTGCAGCAGGGACTGCTGACGCGGGGTGATGCCGTCGCTGTCACCGGGAAGCGGCGGGCCGGCGGGGCGGGGGGAGCGCTGCGCGGTGGCCCGCTCCGGCGCCGCCGTGGCGGCGGGTGCGGGGCGGTTCTGCTGGGCGCGCTGGGCGGTGCGCCGGCCCGACGCGGCCTGCCCGTCGTCGTCCTCGTCCTCCGCGGCGACACCCGTCAGCGCCAGCAGCACGTACCGGCGGGCGTAGGTGATCGCCGAGCCCATCTGCTGCGGGTTCTCCGCCAGCTTCAGCGGGTACCGGCCGGCAAGCTTCTCGCCCGACGCGACGTGGGTCAGCTCGTAGGCGAGGACGAACTTGCCGTCGTCGTCGAGGGTCGGCGCGCAGGTGTAGACGATGCCCAGCTCGTTGAGGCGGGCCAGCACCTGCTCGTTGACCTGAACGAGGTCGGCGTACTTCGACTGGTGTCCGGCCTTGTTCTTGGTGAGGGTGGGCGGCTTGGCCTGGAAGTCGGCGAGCGCGGCGAGCAGCGGGCTGGTGGTCATCAGAACGGCACCTCTTCGGTCTCGTCGGCCTTGGCCAGGACGTAGGTGGAGGCGGTCGGCGCGACGATCGGCTCACCGACCAGGTCGCGGAGGCTGCCGACGATCCGGGCGACCTCCTTGACGTAGAGGAAGTCCCGGTACTGGTCCTCGCCGCACTCCAGCGGCACGAAGTCGTAGACGCCGTCGGGGCGCAGGTGCACGCCGGCGCAGAAGTCCACGTTGGGCATGTCGACGGGCTCGCCGTCGGCGCCGATGAGGTACTCGGAGAACCGGTACGGGGAGAGCTGGAGGGCGACGTCGCCGAAGATCCCCGACTTGCCGGTCTTCCAGTCGACGAGGCCGCGGGCGTAGCCGTCGTCGCGGCGTGGGATGTGTTCGTAGCGCGCCTCGTCGGGGAGCAGAACGTCGGCGATCAGGTCGAGGGTGCCGACGTGCCGCTGGGTTTCGGAGTAGACGACGGCTTCGACGTGGAGGGGCCGGACGTCGAAGTCGTCGAGGAACCGGACGCAGGCTTGGACGTAGCCGGTGAGGTGGTCGGGGACGGTGACGCGTTCGCCGGCGACGAGCTTCTCGGCGAGGGTGTGGATCTCGGAGCCTTTGTTCGCGGCGGCGTCGCGCTTCTCGTACCGGCCGCCCTTGATCTTCTTGAGGCGTTCGGAGGTGGGGAGTTTGGCGAGGTCGTCCCAGTGGTCGACGGCGTATTCGGCGGTGGCGTCGCCGGCCCAGTTGAGCAGGGCGGGCTTGGGGAGGCCGTTGCCGGTGGTGGTGGTGACGCCGTCGACTTTCTGGCCGGTGTCGAGGTCGACGTACCAGTGGTTGCGTCCTCGGTTGACGCGCTGGATCTTCACTTGCCACTTCCCTTGACGAGTCGGAGGTGTCCGCCGCGCTTCTCGCAGCCGGGGTGTCGGTCGTAGATGGCGGGTGTGCCGTCCCAGCCGGCTGCGGCGGCGGGGTCGAGGAGGCTGCCGCAGCCGGTGCAGAGGGCGCGGGGTTCGGCGGGGGCGGTCATGCGGCGACCTGCTCTTGAGCGATCCGCCGGACGCGCCGCTGGCGCTTCCAGTACGACTTGACGCTCTCGGTGGTCGACCCGATCGCCTTAGCGATCTCCGACCAGGTGGCGCCGTTGGCGCGCATCTGGACCATCTGGTCGTGGTGCTCGCCGGGTCCGCCGCGCCACCGGCGCAGCTGCACCCGCTTCAGGTCGATGCGCTCGACGTGGCTGAGTCCGCCCCACACGCCGTGCAGTTCGGTGACCGGCTGGTCGAGTGCCCACAGCCGGCAGCGGGCGAGCAGCGGGCATCGGCGGAAGATGGCTTTCGCCTCGGTGGAGTCCTGGCCGCGAGGCGGGAAGAACAGGGTGGTGTCGACGCCGCGGCACGCCGGGGCGGCCGTGGTGGCGTTGAGGAAGTCCGGGTAGTTGCTCATGCCGGCACCGCCACGGCCGCGTCGAGGTGTTCCAGCTCGACGGCGAGCCGCCCGCCGATGGCCCGGCAGTACCGCTGCGGGCTGATCAGCACCAGGCCGGTCCGGGTGCGCTCGTAGTTGCCGACGGCGCTACCCGAGCAGCCGAGCCGCTCCCCGACCTGCCGGCGGGTGAGGCCGGTCGCCTCGCGGGCGGTCGCGAGGTCGGCGAGGAGGTTTTGCTGGTCCCACCGGTCGGCGTCGGTGGGGTCGGTGGGGCGGAACAGGCCGGCGGCGGGGTTGTCGTAGGGGCCGCCGGGGACGCCGTCGGGGTAGAGGACGATGCGGGCGTTGATGCCGCGGGCGAGGCGTTGGAGGACGGCGATGTGCCAGTTGGTGCCGGTCTCGATGTTGGCGACCCAGCCCTGGCTGGCGCCGATGTGCTGGGCGAGGGCGGCCTGGCTGTAGCCGAGGTCGACGCGCCGCTCGACGAGCATGTTGCGCAGGTTGATGCGGGCGGTGTGGTCGTCGGGGTGCAGGTCGTCGAAGAGGATCACGCCGCCACCCCCAGCTGTCGGCCGCTGTTCTTGCGGCGCTTGATGGCTTTGCGGTCGGCGTGGCTGGTGGCGCCCCACACGCCGTACACCTTGTCGGTGGGCTGGTCGATGGCCCACCGGCGGCAGCGGATGCGCAGGGGGCAGTCGCCGCAGATGGCTTTCGCGGCGTCGATGTCGGTGGGCTTGTCGCTGAAGAACAGGTCGGTGTTCTGGCCGCGGCAGGCGGGGTCGGCGTCGGGTTCGTCGAGGAAGGCGGGGAACTCGCCGAGCTTCATCGGTCCGGTGCTCATGGCTTTCTCCGGGTGGGCAGGTGCAGGAGGAGGTAGGTGCCGATGGCGGGTAGGGCGATGGCGAGGAGGGTGCTCACGACGTCGCCTCCTGGGTGTCGTCGGCGCCGGCGGCGGCGAACACCTCGCGGACGACGCGCATGGGCGCGGTCGGGTCGGTGATGTCGGCGCGGAGCTTGTCGAGCTGGTCGCGGATGGCGTCGCGGATGCGTTCGTGGCTGACGACGGGGGCGACGGCGCGGACGGCCCGGTTGTCGTCGTCGCGGGGCGGGGGCCGGTAGCCGGCGGAGACGCAGTTGGAGGTGCTGATGGTGCGGCGGCCGTGTTCGTTGATGGGGTCGCCTTTGCGCCAGCGGTGCTGGCCGCCGGTGGTGTTGGTGTCGGTCACGGGAGCAGGTCCTTCCAGGTGAACGCGGCGGGTGAGGTGTCGTCGATCCACGCCCGGAAGCGGGCCAGTTCTGCCTCTTGGGCGTGGGTGAGGTGCACGGCCTTCGCGCGGTTGTGGATGGCGGTGGTGGCGGCCCGGGCGGTGTCGGCGACGCCGTTTCCTTCGCGTCGGAGTTCGGCGAGGGCGTCGGCCAGGAGGAGCGCGGCGGCGATGACGCAGGTGCCGAGGGCGGTGAGGGTGACGACGTCGCCGACGGGCATCAGACGGCCGCCGTCTCGACCGGTTCGATGTGGCTGAGAGCGATGCACGCCCCCTCGTCCTCGACCCACACGACAGCGGTGTGACCGCTGAGCATCTGGGCGCCGGTGCGGGTCTTGCTGGTGCGGCCCTCGCCCTCGCGCGCGCCCTTCCAGTAGCGGACGGGCGTACCGATCAGGTGGCGGCTGTTGAACTCGACGACCAGCGCCTGCTCGCGCTCGGTCTTGGCTGCCTTCTCCTGCATCGCCGTCAGCTCGGTCTTCAGCTCGTTGACCTGGTTGGCCCAGTGGGTGACGGCCTGGGCGTGGCTGGCGATCTCGGCCTGGGCGCGGTGGAGGTCGGCGTGCTTCTCGGCGAGCTGCGCGCGGAGCCGGTCCAGCTCGGCGGCCTGGTCGTCGGCCTTGACGCCGAGGGCGTCGCGCTCCTGACCGAGCTTGGCGACCAGCGCGCCGACCAGGCCGTCGCCGACGTTGACGGTGCCGTCGGTGGTGTCCGGCCAGTCGATGCTGATGCTGGCGGTCTTGACCAGCTCGGCGACCTGCTCGGCGAACCCGTCGGGCTCGTCGGGCATCTCGGTGTCGTCGAGGCGCTCGCTGATGGTCAGGGTGTCGATGTCGCGGGCCGCGTTGAGCATCAGCTCGGCGGCGATGTCGGCGGGGGTGACAGTGTCGGTGGTCATGCTGCTGCTCCGATCAGGAGGTTGAGGACGCGCCAGGTGGCGGTCTGGGCGGCCCACACGGTCAGGTAGAGGGCTGCGCCGGTGGCGAGGGCGACAGCCCAGAAGGTGCGGTTCACAGGTGACCTCGGGTGGCGTGGCGTTCGGCGTGGAGTTGGGCGATGTGCCGGCGGGCCGCGTCGCGCTCGGCGGTGACCTTGTCTAGGTCGCCCTCGGCCTGCCACAGCGCAGCGGTGACGACGGCGCAGAGGACGCCGAGGAGCGTGACGATCAGCCAGCCGGTGGTGGTCATGCCGCCCGCCGCCCGGCGGGAAGGTGCGCGTCGGCGGCGGCCTGGCGGCGCAGCTCCGGGTCGCGGATCGCGATGTCGGCGGCCCACAGCCGGTGCCGGAGTCCGTCGGCGGCGCGGGCGTGCCGCCAGGCGCGGACGGCGAGCAGGAGCAGGACGAGGACGAGGATCCGGCTGGTGATGGCGGGTGGGAGGGCGATGGTGGGGGTGAGGACCCCGGCGGAGATGAGCAGCGTCTTCACTGGGTCACCTCCGGGCCGTCGAGGCAGCACCGCTCGCCGGCGGGGGCGGGGCAGCCGTTCAGGCAGGTGCCGCAGGCGGTCTCGTCGTCGGGGCAGCCGGTGGGGCTGTTGGGGCAGCACGGCGGGATGCCGGCGGGCTGGCCGGTGGGCGTGATGTAGACGGTGAGCGGGGCGGTCATCAGGCGGCCCTCCGGGTGTCGGTGGTGCGGGGCAGGTCGCCGTGGGCGATCCGCCGGGCCTGGTCGATGAGCTGGGCGAGGTCGGCGGGCACCCGGTGCTCGCCGGCGAGGTGGGCGATCTCGCGGGTGAGGAACCGCAGCCGGCCGACGATCTCGGCGTCTTCGGCGACACCCGCCGGGAGCAGCGGGGTGACGGTGGCGGTGGGCGCGTCGGGGTTGTGGCCGGCGAGCGCCGGGTCGGTGGCGACCGGGAAGTCGTTGCTGCCGTTCCGCCACCAGTGGTCGAGGTGGGTGGTGGGTTCGGCGGTGGCGGGCCACGCGTTGGGGCCGGGGGTGTTGGGCATGGGGTTGGTGGGGGTGCGGGGTTCCAGTTCGCTGCGGGGTGCGGGGACGGTCCAGCCGGTGTGGGCGAGGACGGCGGCGAGGTCGAGCGGGCCGGTCATCGGGTGCCGTCCTCAGTCGCGGCTCCGCCGTCCGGCTGGATCTGCGCGTGGACGGAGAACGACGGCCCCCACCGCTCGCCATCGAAGAGGGTCACGTGCTCGATGCGGGGGATGTCCCCGCTGGTGCCGCCGTCCTCCTCGATCTCGACGCCGAGGTGGTCGGCCCACCGCTCCAGGTCGGCTCGGCTGTCGAGCACCCCGACGGAGAGGCGGGCGCTCATCAGGTCGGCGACGGGCAGCTTCAGGTTGACGATGTCGTAGGCGATGCGGTGCAGCTCGGTGGCGAGACGCTCGCGCAGGACGTTGGGGTCGTTGCTCATCGGGTGCTCCCGGTGGTCGTGGGGCGCAGGACCGTGCCCTGGGCCCGACGGATCTGGATCTGCTCGTCGACCAGCGCCCGGTACTCGGAGCCGGGCAGGGCCTCGACGCGGGCGGCCTCCACGGCGAGCTGCTCGTCGGTCATGCGGACGAGGCGGACGGCGTAGCGGCGGCAGGCGTCGGCGACGGTGAGGGGGCGAATCGCGGCGCATTCGGCGTGGCAGGCGTCGGTGACGACGACCTCCCGCAGCGTCGGGGCGGTCACCGGGCACCCCCGGTCAGGGCGGTGTGGGCGGCGGTGAGCCGGTTGAGCGCGACCCAGCGGCGCTTCATCGCCCGGATCGCCCGGGTGCGGCCGGCGGAGTCACCCGCCGCCCACGCGTACCCGTGGTCGCTGGCGGCGCGGGCGCAGCGCTCGGCCATGGCGAGGATCGCGGCGGCGAGGAGCTGGGCGGGGTCGCCGCTGGCGTGTGCGGCCCGGTAGACGTCGACCACGCGGGGCGGGCGCGTCGGGGCGGTCACCGGGACACCTGCTCGAAGCCGACGGGAAGCACACCGACCGCGATTAGGCACCTGACGGCCTCGGCGGGGTGCGTCACCCGGTGGTGGAACGGCGTCAACTGCCACTCGCCGCCCCCGCTACGCCGGCTGACGCCGATCAGCTCGCAGGCGTCCGACCAGCCGATGCACATCGTCGCGTCGGCCGTGTCGGGGGCGTTGTACCGGTAGCCGTAGGAGCCGAGGCGGGGCCAGCCGTTGGTGCGCAGCCAGCGGACGATCTCGGCGATGGCCTGCCGGTGCTCGCCGGGCGCGAAGTGCGGGTAGCTCGGGATGGTGGGCGCGGCGGTCACTTGAGGCCACCCTTGCAGCCGTCCCAGCACTCCCACTCCCGCTGGGAGTAGCCGAGGCCGGAGTACAGCGTCTTCAGGTCCTGCGTGGCACCGCAGCGGCGGCACCGCCTGTCCGTGTACGACGTCTCGACGATCGCCTGGAACTCCAGCTCGTTGCTGTACAGCTCGCCGAGGATCTCGAACACCACGTCGTCCTCGCCGAGCTGCGCGTACTCGCGGACCCGGGCGAGGGTCTTCCCCATCACCGAGTCGATGTCGCCGCCGGCGGGGATGAGCGCCAGGTGGTTGCCGAGGGTGTCGTAGACGACCCGGCCGGCGTCGCCGACGACGGTCCAGCGGGGCGACCCGTCCGCGGGGTGTTCGGTCTTGGTGCTGGTGGTCCCGGTCATCCGGTAACCTGCCTTTCGGTCGGCGCTCCGCGATGTCCTTGCCGGGATGCGGGGCGCTGTTCGCTGTCCGGGCCCGGTCGGGTCCGGGGTGGATCAGGCGGCCGTGCGAGCGGCGCGGCGAACGCGGCCAGCGGCGCGGCTGGGGGTGGCGGTCACCGCAGGCTCGAACAGCTGCTGCTTGATGGCCTCGACGTCCTCCGGCGCGAAGCGCACGCCGCCGGCGGGCCGGCGGTGGGGGAGAACCCGGGCGGTGACCTTGTCCCGCACCCAGGAGCGCTTGACGTTCATCAGCTCGGCGAGTTCGTCGATCGTCAGCCACTTCTCGCTGGTCATGGCGTACCTCCTTTCGATCTCTCTCCGGCCTTCTCCGGTCTGCTCCGGTTTCTGGCCGCGCACAGAACGTAGCCCGAATGTGTGCGCACGCACAAGGGGTACGGAGGGCTGGTCTGGCATCATCTGAAAGTCGGATGTGCGAGCCGCGCACAACCGAGGAATGCGGGGAGAGCAAGAGGATGTCGCCCAACCTCGGCACTTACACGCAAGGCATCGACGATGTGCGTGATCACACGCACGTGACAGCCCGCGCAGCCGTCCCTAATCTCGTGCGCGTGCGCACAGTCGAATGGCCGGAGCGTGAGGCGTTCGTCGCCCACCTCGACCGGCTGAAGGATGCCCGCGGGTTCCGCTACGACGTTGCGCTGGCCGAAGCCGCCGACATCTCCCACTCCGCGATCAGCAACTGGCGCTCCGGGAAGCAGAAGCCGAGCCTCGCCGCCATCACCAAGCTGGCGTCAGCGCTCGACGTGTCCGCGCACGACCTGGCCGCCCGGGCGGGTGTCGCCGAAGGGTTCGCGCAGGCGTCCACCCCCACCCAGCTCCCCCCGGAGCTGGAGGCGCTGCTGGATCACTACCAGACCGCGGAGCCCAACCGGCGGGCCGAGCTGTTGAGCTTCGTGGCGCGAGTCAACGAGTGGTTCGAGGCCACCGCGCCTCGCCCGGCCGAGGGCCGTTCCCGCCGGGCAGGCTGACCCCCGTGTGGGTCGAGAAGCACGGCCCAGGCTGGCGCATCCGCGAGCAAGTCGGCGGCCGGAAGCTGACCATCGAATCCGGCTACCCGACGAAGACCGCCGCCAAGGCCGCCATGACCCGCATGACCGCAGACCGGTGGCGGGGGGAGTACATCGACCCGCGGGCCGGCCGAGTCACCCTCAACACCTGGATCGACGCCTGGTGGCCGTCGTACGCGGCGACGCTGAAGGCCACCACCCAGCGCACCGAGGACTCCCGGGTGCGCAACCACGTCCGCCCGATCCTCGGCGACTTGCCGCTCGACGAGGTGGACACCCTCGCCGTGCAGCAGTTCGTGTCCCGGCTCGCCGCCGGCCGGTACCCGGGCGGGCGCCCACTGACGCCGAAGACGATCCGCAACAGCCACGCGATCCTCCACAAGCTGCTCGACGCCGCGGTCGCTCAGCGGCTGATCCGGGTCAACCCCGCTGGCTCGACCGGCCTGCCGAAGGTTCGCCGACAGGAGATGCGGTTCCTGACCACGCCGGAGATCGGCCGGCTGCTCGCGGCGACGCCGGAGCACTGGAAGCCCTTCGTCACGCTGCTCGTCGCGACGGGGCTGCGGTACGGGGAGGCGGTGGCGCTGAAGGTGGGCCGGGTGGATGTGCTCGCCGGCCGGCTGGAGGTGCTGGAGGCGATGCACGACGGGATCGGCGGGGTGCCGATCTTCACCGATCCGAAGTCGGAGCGGTCGCGGCGGACCGTTACGTTCCCGCCGGCGGTCGGCCATGCGCTGGCGCCGCTGCTGGTCGACAAGGGCCGCGATGATCTGGTGTTCCGGGACCTGGATGGCGTGCGGGCGGTGACGCGGAACTTCCGGCAGCGCGTGTGGCCCCGCGTCCTGGCGGAGGCGGGGCTGGGTCGGGTGCGGCTTCATGACCTGAGGCACACCCACGTCGCGCATCTGATCAGTGCGGGGGTGCCGTTGACGGCGGTGTCCCGGCGGATGGGTCACGCGTCGATCTCGGTCACGTCGGACGTGTACGGGCACCTGCTCGCCGAGGTTGACGAGGGGGTGATGGCGACGGTCGCGGGGATGCTCCCGGCGCCCGCCGATGGGGGGCTGGTGGGGGGAACGCCGCCGGAGCAGACCGGAGCGGACCGGAGCCGACAGGAGCAGAATGCAGGCCAGGTACGGCGGTAGCGGCTCCACCAGGAGCCCGGTTCGGGTTCGAATCCCACACCCTCCGCGATCATCTCACCCCTGTTTGCGCAGCTCAGCCCCGGTTTTTAGGCCGGGGCTGAGTGCTGCTGGGGGGCTGGTGGGGAAAGTCAGGCACCCCCACCGCCGTTGATGGAGTGAAGGTGGGCAATGGGCTGCGTGTCGCCGACGGGGATCTGCTGCTCCTCTAGGAGCCGGAGCACCTTGTCGACCTTCACCTTGACGACCTCGACCTCCTGGTCGCAGAGGCGGATCTTCTCGGCGAGGGACTCTCGCTCCTCATGCTGCTGCCGGAGCCGCCGGTTTTCGGCGATGAGGGCCTGGGTGTGCTGGCGCAGGTCCACCACCCGCAGCCACCCGCACATGGCCGGACCGCCGAGCGCGCAAGTGCCGGCGAGGACGACGGAGAGCATGTTGAAGGGCTCGGCGATGGTGAACGACGTGAAGGCGACCAGGACCCGGGCGGTGATGGCGATGAGGGCGATGGCGCAGATGCCACCGGCGATGCTCCACAGGGCGGGTGTGGCTCGCTTGGCGTGGTGGTACACGGTCTGATCAGCTCCGATCGGTTGTGCTGGGGAGGGTGATCGGAGGCGGTAGCGGTCGCCTCCTGCCGGGGCCCGGTGTGGTGGTGGCGGGGCTGCCGGCGCGTGGCCCACCTGGGTGGGCGCGGGAGGCTCAGGCTGGTCCGGGCTCGATGCAGGTATGCCGCGATTCGGGCAGCTGGGATCGGGCGCGGAGGTGGTCGAGGCGCCCGTGTGCGGGGAGTCCGATGGTGCCGGCGAGGTCGCCGGTGGGCTGCCCAGCCTGCCGGTCGCCGCCGGTGTTGCTGGTGGTGGCGTTGTCGCAGCCGGCTTCGGGGTGGTCGGGCTGGCCGGGTGTGCCGGGGCAGCCTGGTTTCGGGCGGGCTGAGGGCTGGGGTCGCTGGGCGAGTGCGGTGAGGCGGTCGAGGAGGGCCTGGTAGTGGGCGTCCGTGGGGCTGACCAGTTCCCCGCATTCGGGTGGTGGGTCTTCGAGCAGGGCGGCGGGGAGTTCGCCGAGGGCCGTGAGGGCGGCGGTGGCGATGGTGTGGCCGATGGTGGGGCCGAGGATGGTCGGCAGGATGCGGGGGAGGATGCCCGGCGCCGGCTGCGGCTGCGCGGGTAGCGCTTCGGCGTCGGGGAGGGTGGCCGGTTGGGTGCTGGGGAGGATGACGGCGATCGGTGGCACGTCCACGACGAGCGGCGGGACGTCGACGATGACGGGCGGCACGGTGACGACGACCGGGGGCACGTCGACCACGACGGGTGGGGTGGTGACCGGGGGCACGACCTCGTCGACCACCTCGGTGACGTCCTCGACGGTCTGGCAGATGCCATTGACGAGCGGCACGTCGCAGAGGGCCGGCGTCGGGCTGCTGGGTTCGGGCTCCGGGGCGGCCTCGATCGGCTCCGGTTCGGGGTCGGGTGCCCGGTCGGTGTCGCGGGTCGGCGTCGTCGGTTCGGGTTCGGCGGGCCGCGTCGGCTCGGGTTCCGCCTCGCGCGTCGGCTCGGGCTTCGGGGCCGGGGGTGTGGCGGGCTCCTCGGCCGGCTCATCCTTCGCGGGCGGCTCGGGCTTGTCCACCTTCACCGGCACGACGTCGGTGACGGCGTCGACCAGCTTGCGCACGGACTCGCCAGGAAGACCGCGGTCGGGCGTTCCCCCCGGGCGTTCGGCCGCGGCCTGCGGCTTGTCGTCCGCCGACGCGGCGTGGGTGGCGGCGTCGTACGCGGCGAGGCCGAGGCCGGCGCCGGCGGTGAGGGCGGCGGCGATGGCCCAGCGGCGGATCGTGGTGCGGATGGCCATCACCCCCCGATGCGGCCTACGGGGTCTGATCCATGGGACCCCTGCGGTGTGGTGAGCTGGTGTCTCAACTCGCCACGGGTGGTTGTCGCCGGGCAAGTGTCTCGTGTCCGGCGGTAAGCCGACATCGTGCCGCAGTCGCGCGCAAGTTGCACGCGTAGCTATCGCACGTGACCGTTCGGTCAGCAAGATCGCGGCTGATGTGTGCCGGTCGTGTCCGGGTCTGGGCCGGTTACGCGAGAGTCACTTCCCACCATCTGAAGATCACGCAGGTGGTGTCGGGTTCGGGACTCGGCGTGCGCGTCGCCTACGACGGCCAGCGGTAGCGCACCTCGTGCCGGTGCCCGGCCTTCACCATGAGCTGGCACTCCACCGGCCGCCCCGACGCGGCGACCGCCACGCGGAACGTTCGCAGCACCGGCACCTCCGTCGGCAGTTCCAACGCCACGAACTCCTCGGACGTCGGCGGGCGGGTGGAGATGACGTCCTCGAAGCGGGCCGGCTCCACGCCCAGCTCGGCGAGCACCGCCGGGCTACCGCCCTTGATGAGCCGCTTCTGAGTGAGGGCGGTCCCGGCGGCCAGGTCGAGCGGGTAGAAGGTGCACACCAGCTCGACGGGTTCGTCGTCGATGGTGCCGACCATCTGCCGGCGCAGCACCGGCGCGCCGGGGTCGAGGTTGAACGCGGCGGCGACCTGCACGGGGGCGGGCACCTCGCCGACGTCGAGTAGTCGGTAGGCGCCGCGGCGTCCGTGTTCGGCGGCGGCGGTGATCCAGGCGTAGGGCTCGCCGGGGCTGTAGGGGCGGGCGTAGTCGGCGGGGGTGATGGTCTGCTGCTGGGTGGCGCGGACGAACACACCGATGCCGGGTCGGCCCTCGAGGTAGCCCTCGGCCTTGAGGATGTTCAGCGCGTTCTGGATGGTGGCGCTGACGGTTTTGTAGGTGGCCATGAGGTCGGCCGTGGAGGGTAGCCGCTGACCGGGCTGGTGCTCGCCGGCCATGATGTCGGCGCGCAGCTCGGCGGCGATCTGCTGGCTGCGGGGGCGGGGGTCGCGGGGCGGGGGCATGGTCAGCCTGCCTTGCGGACGTAGCGGATGTGCCGGCCGGCGCGCATGACGTTGATGTCGACCTGGTAGGGCTGGCCGGTGTGGTCGAGCAGGATGCGGGTGAGCACCAGCACGGGCTCGGGGTCGGTCAGGCGGAGGTTGCGCCCCTGGAGCACCACCTGTTCGAAGGGGGTCGACATCCTCGCGGTGACGTCTTCGCGGACCTCGCTGGGTGTGTATCCGATCTCGGCCAGGAAGCGCGCGGCGCCGCCTGGGATCTTCTCGCGCTGGGCGAGGATGGTCGCTTCGGCGATGGCTGCCGGCCAGTAGGAGGCGGCGATCTCGACGGGTTCGCCGTCGGCGAGGATCACGCGGCGACGCATCACTACGGCCGGGTGCTCGGCTTCGAGGGCGAGGTGGGCGGCGATCTCGGCGGTCGCGTAGGTGGTGTTGGCGTCGAGGATGCGCTGACTTCCCTGCTGGCCGGCTTCTGCGGCTTCGGCTGCCCAGGCGTCGCCGGTGGTCGGGTTGAGGTACTGGTCGGAGGTGGTCGTCCACCTCGGCTGTCCCATGATCCGGCGCTCCTTCGGCTGGGCTGATCTTTCGCTGAACCTTACTGCCTGATCGTGCAAGTTCTTCGGCAACTCGCACTGTACACAGGCTTGCTGTCTTACGCAGTAGGGCAGTATGGTCGCTCTCATGGACTTCAAGGCCGACATCGACAGGGGAGGTGGGCGCTGATGCTGCGTCTGATCCGCTCCCGGACTCTCGCTGACCTTCAGGCCGCCGTCTTCGAGTTGCAGGACCGGCTCGCCGCCGTCGACCCGCATGCCGTCGCCAACTGCCCTGCGTTCGGCTGCGTCGGCTGCGGCGCGTGGATGGCGGACGTGGTCACGGCGCCGTCGGCGGGCTCCCCGATCGGGGAGAGCTTCTGCTGGCGGTGTGTCCGCCGCCGCGGCATCACCGGCTACCAGGTGCTGCCGGGCCGCGAGCCGCAGGGCGGTCGGTGACGGTCATGGGCATCCCCGACTGGAGCACCATCGCCGACCAGGCCCAGGCGTACGCGCCGCACATCGCGGCCGGCGCCGGAGCCGTCGGCATGCTGCTGGCCGCCTACGCCATCCGCCGGTTCACCAAGACCCGGGAGCACGACGACCTCGCCGCGAACCTCGGCGTCGTCCTGTTCGGCGTGGTCACCACCGAGGGCATGTGGGAGGTCGTCCACCACAAGCTCGGCGTCAACATCGGCCTGACCATCGCGATGTTCGCCGCGTTCGACGTGGTCATCTACTCGCAGGGCCGGATGGCGATCCGGAAGCTGACTGCCAACCCGAAGGCTCGGGTTGGCACCTACCTGGCGATCATCTGGGCGTTGTCGATCGCCGCCGCCCTGACCGTGTCCACCGCCGGCGGGAACCTGACCACCCAGTTGTTCCGGTTCTTCTCCCCGATGGTCGCGGCGGCGCTGTGGACGCAGAAGGTGCTGGAGCTGCGCAGCGGCACGACGGAGCGGGCGGACTCGAACTGGATCTGGACGCCGGACCGGCTGCTGGTGCGGTGGGGGCTGAAGAAGCCCGGCGCCGTGGACGACCTGTCGCAGGTGTTCGCGACCCGGCGCATCGCCGCGCTGGTCGACGCAGGGCTGGAGTTGCACGCCCAGCAGCAGGCCGGCGCGGCGAGGACCGAGTCCGCCGAGCCGGGCAAGCGGTCGTGGCGGCGCCGGGAGGACCCGCTGGTTGTGGCGCGGCGTCGGGTGCAGCGGCTGACGAAGGCGGCTACGCCGGAGGACATGGCGGCTGCGCGCAAGCAGTTGCGGTTGATCCTCAACGCGGAGACCGAGCTGTTCCGCGATGACTCGCAGCCGTCGGAGCGTGAGCGGGCGTTGATGGACGAGCTGCGTCTGGTGATGCGGCAGGCCACCACGAACCTCCGCGCCGACGGGATCCGCGCGTTCAAGGCGGACCAGTCCGGGGAGCCGATGTGGTCCAACGGAATGGTCCAGATGCGGTCCAGTGTCGCGGACCAGATCCGGACTAGCCGGGTGGACCAGCCGTTGGACCGCCCTGTGGTCCAGTCGCGGACCAGCGAGGTGGACCAGTCGCGGACCATCCCTGCTCCGGTGGACCAGCCTGTCATCAGCGGGTCTGTGCCTGCCGAGCGGACCAGTCCGGAGGCGCGGACCACGGTCCGGGTGGACCGGGCGAAGCCGGTGAGTCCGGCCGCTGGCGGGGAGATCGCGCCCCGTATCCGGGACATGGTCCGGGAGCTGAAGAAGGCGTACCGGGGTGACATCCCGGGCCGGCGGACGGTCATGGACCGGATGGGTTGGACCAGCGCTGGTGACGCCCAGACCGCCATCAACTTGGTCCGCGCCGAGCGGTCCAAGAAGTAGACCGCGGTGCCCGGTCCTACCTCCTACAGCCGGGCCGGGCACCGCACCCCTCCCAGAAGGAAGGAACCCTGATCATGACGGACATCGTCCTGGCCCGCGAGTACCGGGCCGCCGAGCAGCCGGCCGGCGAGATCGTGCTGGTCACGGCCCCGGCGCACGTGCACACGCGGTGGCCGAGCCCGGCGCAGATGACCGCGAACGGCGCGGTCACGGCGATGGCGCTGCTCGGCGCCGGGCTGGTGGCGGGTGGTTTCACCGGCCGGGTCGCCGTGGATTCGCCGGTGACGTACGGCGCGATGGTGGTGCTGTTCGTGCTGGCGTTGGTGGCGCTGCGGGCGCGGCGTCGGGCTGAGGGCGGCCAGCCGTGACCGTGACGGTGGGTAAGTCTGAAGTCTGCACTGCAGAGTCCGCGCCGGGGCTGTCTGAGCGTGAGATCGGCTCTGGGCGGCCGGAAAGTCTGCACTCTGCAATCACGGACGGTGAGCGTCGCCCGTGGTCGTCGGCGGACTGGCTGGCCAAGTTCGGCCGCCACTGCACCGTCCCGGAGCTGCTGACCGAACGCCGGCCGGCGGTGGACACGATGCGCGAGTACGCGCTGCGGGGCCGCTACACCAGCCAGCTCCACGGGGCGGTCCGCGCGCTGGGCATCGCCTGGTGCCGCGGGGTCGCGATTCCCGGTCTGGTGCTGGCGCGGCTCGGCGAGCACCTGACCGAGCGGCCCGCCCGTTTCCTGCTGGTCGCCGCCACCGTCAAGGCGCTCAGCTTCCTGCCCCCGGTCGCCTGGCTGGTCGACCACGTCATCCACCCCGGCGCCGACCTGGCGCTGCGGGTGTTCCTGTGAGAGGAGATCCCCTCGTGTCGAAGAACAAGACGGTGAAGAAGATCCAGTCGAAGGGGGTGAGAACCCTCGCCTGGCTGACCCTCGGTGTCGCGTCGATCGGCGGCACGGCCGCCGCCGGCACGTTCATCGGTGACTGGATCAACAACGTGTTCGGCTGGCTCCCCTGGGAGTGGATGGCACCGCTGATCCTGGCGATCCTGTTCATCACCACGGTCATCGACCTGCTCATCGACCTGCTGCCGAACAAGGCGGCGGTCTACTCGGTGATCGCGATGCCGTCCGTGGCGAAGGCGGCGCCGGGCAAGTTCGGCGACACCGTCGGCGGCTGGTTCGACGCGCTGATGGACTGGGTCAACTCCACGCTCATCCAGTGGCTGGGCACGGACAGCGCGGTGGGCCTGGCGGTGGCGTGCATCGTCGCCGCGGTGCTGATGGCCCGCCGGGTCATCAAGAAGTCCGCCGGCGCGACCGCGGAGGCGTGACGTGGAGATCGTGCTGCTGTGGTGCTTCGTGCTCGCCTGGATGGCGAAGCGCGGCGCCGAGGATCTGGTGCACGCGGTGAAGGGCACCCCGAACCCGCGGTACGAGCTGCGCAAGCAGCGTGCCCGGGGGGCGGGTGCCCGGCCGGCGGCGCAGCCCCGGTACGGGACGCGGGAGTGGTTCGGCGACCTGTACTCGGATGCGCTGGTGGCGCACACGGAGCGGCGGCGGAAGTCGGCGGCGGCGAAGGCGCAGCCGATCGACGACCTGGCCGAGGCGGTCCGGGAGCCGCAGCCGGCCCGGGCTCCGGTCTTCCCGTCCCGGCCGGTCGGCGACATCGGCGACGAGGACTGGTGCGAGAAGCACCAGATGCCGCGGATGCGGCAGGGCGTCTGGGAGAACGGTCCGCGTAGCCGGTTCTGCCCGTGCGCGCCCCGGGTCGAGTTTCAGCCGCCGGAGACGCCGGAGGACGAGGGCTTGGACCTGCGGATCGCGGAGGCGAAGAAGCAGATCGCGGAGGCGAAGAAGCAGGAGGAGGAGGCGATGCGATGCCCCGACTGCGGGGCCCCGAACCCGTTCGGCACGCCCTGCCAGCAGCACAACCCCTCTTCCGGCGACGACTCCCCGACCGCCCGTATCTACCTGTTCCCCACCATCAACCAGTTGAAGGAGATCGACATGAGCAACGAGGCCAACGGTCTGACCCACGCGATCGCGTACGCCAACGTCGCGACGAACGCCCACCAGTCGTTCGCCGCCGGCGGCGCCGAGACGTACGTCGCGGCGCTGGAGAACGGCGGCATGAAGGGCGAGGCGCTGTCGTCCGCCCGGGAGGCCATGGAGGCGTCGGGGACCGCCGCCGAGAAGTGGGCGGCGCACCGGGCGAAGCTGGAGGACCAGATGACGGTGAAGGACGCCTACCTGGCGCAGCCGGACGCGGCGGACAAGGACTACCTGCTCCGCGGCTGACCCGGCCAGCTTCCGTGGGGCGCAGGCCGCAGGGTCTGCGCCTCCGCAGTGGAAGGCCGGAGCACCAAACCGGAGGTAGATCGATGGACAGCACGAGTCAGCCGACCCAAGGTGGTCCGCGCCCGCACGCGGTGCCGCACGTCGCCGTGGGCGCGCTGGTGGTGGCCGCCGCGGCGTGCCAGGTCGCCGTGCACTACGCCGGCGACGAGCAGGTCGTGGCCACGTGGGTGGCCGGTACGGCGTTCGTCATCGGCGTGGTCGCGGCTACGAGGGTGCGGCGTCGGGTGCTGGACAAGAAGGCCCGCCGCCGCGCGCTGCAGTTCATCGCCGTCGCCGGCGGGTGGCTGACCACGGTCACCCTCACCGGCCTGTCGTGGGGTGCGGTGGGTGTGCTGATGGCGGTCGGGTACGCGCTGTCGATGCACTGGTGGCGGCAGCACCCGGTCGGACTGATCCAGCCGAAGGTGTCCCGGTCGGAGTACCAGCGTCTGTGGGCGGAGAACGTCGGCTGCTCCGACGGGGTGCTCGCCGGATCCCGGCTCAGCAACCCGGAGCAGATCGCCGCCGGAATCCGCTACGCGCTGCGGCTGCGACCCGGCAAGCAGCACGTCGGGATGGTCGTCGACAAGATGAAGACCGTCCGCGGCGGCCTCAAGCTGCGGCCCGACCAGCAGCTCATCGTCGAGGCCCACCCGACGGAGCCGGAGCCCACCGCGCTGCTGACCATCGTCACGAACTCCCCCGTCAAGGCCGGCGTGCTGTGGCCGGGCCCGTCGGCGTTCGACCCGGAGACCGGCCGGGTGCAACTCGGCCCGTACGCCGACGGTGAGGGCACCGCCACCTGGCGGGCGTACACCGACAACCGGCTGTGGGGCGGGTTCATCCAGGGCGGCACCGGGTCAGGCAAGTCCCGGCTCATCGACTCGCTGGCCATGTCGCTGGCGGCCAGCACCACTCACCCGACGGTCATCTTCTACGCCGACGGGCAGGGCGGCGCGTCGTCGCCGCTGCTCATGCGCCACGCAGACCTGTTCGCGGGCACGTTCGAGCGGATCTTCGCCATGGTCGAGGCCATGCACATGGTGATGCTGCTGCGGCAGCGGGAGAACGTCGAGCACGGCTGGGAGGGGTTCACGCCGACGGCGGACCGGCCCGGCCTGCTTGGGATCATCGACGAGTGCCACAAGCCGCTGCTGGAGGCGGAGAACCCGGAGTACTGGAAGCGCACGCAGCAGCTTGCCGCCACCATCAGCCGGGAGGGCGGCAAGGTCGGTGTGGCGCTGATCCTGGCCAGCCAGGAGCCGACGCTGAACGCGTTCGGCGGTGCCGGGTCGCGGTATTGCGAGGCGCTGCGGTCGAGCCTGCTCACCGGCAACGGCATCATGCTGGCCGGCGATGACCCGAACGCGCGGGTCATCTTCGGGGTGAAGGAGAACCCGAAGGAGTTCCCGGTGGGTGGCGGGTACGGGCTGGTGGCGAAGCCGGCCCCGGGTGCCCGGCAGGCCCTGTTCCGTAGCACGTACCTCGACGACCAGGCCAAGGCGAAGTGGCCGGGCCGGTTCGTGTGGCGGTCGTTCGACGGGACGTCGGCGGGTGCGGCGATGAAGGGCTACGGCGAGCGGGAGCGGACGTTCGCGGATCGGAAGGCGGTGAAGGACGGTATGCCGGTGGGCTTCGTGGGTCTCGCGCAGCCGGTCCCGGCTCAGCGCCAGCCGGAGCCTCAGCCGGCCACCGGTGGGGACGGTGCGGCGTTGGAGGCGTTCGGGGCTGTGGCGTTCCCGCCGGCGTGGCCTGCGTTCGTGGCGTCGATGCAGGCTGAGGCCCGCAAGGAGTTGGGCCCGTCGCACGCGAAGGTGCTCGACGCCATCGCGGCCGGGCACACGAGCCCGGCGCGGATCGCCGACCACATCGGGCTGGGCGTGCGGCAGGTGCACAACCTGCTCGGCACCCTCGTCGAGGCGGGCCGGGTTCGGGGCGGTGGCCGCCAGTACGAGGTGGCCGCCTGACCCCGGGCGCGCAGAAGCGGCCCCCCTCACCTGCCCGAATCGGGCAAGCGAGGGGGGCCGCAGTCTGTGCAGCGTGCGGTGGGTCAGTCCGAGACGGTCGGGGTCTTCGAGCCGATGCCGTTGTCCGACACGGCCGGCGCCACCGCCACACCGGCGGCGGTCAGGCCGGCGAGGACGAGGACGATCCACTCCCCGGAGTCCAGCCCACCCAGCACCGTGGTGGCCAGGGCCTGGAGGACGGCGAGGACGACCGCGACGGCGGTCTTACCCCACCGGTACTGGGGGGCGATGGGGACGAGGTACACGCCGGCGGCGGTCGCGGCGGCGATGCCGACTTGGACGAGTTCTTCCGAGTCGATGTGGTTGTCGCCGCCGAGGGCGGCGTACAGGGCGACGAGGACGGCGCCGAGCAGCGACGCGAGGGCCTTGCCGTAGCGATCCATGGGGGTCTCCTACAGTGAGGTTGTGGCTGGGTTTTCGCAGCTCCGCGAGGCGGGCTGGCTGTATGGCGCGGATCCGACGTTGCCGCTGGCGCTGGTCAGGCTGTTCGAGCACGTGGACGGCAGCGGCCGGTGGGAGGTGCGGTTGAACTCGCCCGCGTCGGAGCCTTCGCAGGTGGCCGTGTTCGACGGCGAGGGCCCGGCGCGGGCGGAGGTGGCGCGGATCTACGCCGACGGCGCTCAGGACGGGACGTGGCGGGTACGCCAACCCGACGCGTACTAGCCCTGCTCCCGGCCCGCGCCGACGGGTTCGCCGGTGACCATCTTCCGCAGCGCCTCCACCTTCGCGTCCGGGTGCAGGATCGCCGCCCGCCACCGGCGCAACGTCGCCGTCAACCCCGACACCGAGTCGGACAACTCGACCATGTTGTCGCGGGTCGTCTTCACCTCCGCCTCCAGCTCATGCACCCGCACCTTCAACGGCTCCAGCAGCGTCAACGCCGTATCGGTCAGAACGTCGGCCGCCTCCGCGCGGATCTTCTTCCGAGACGCCAGCACCGCCAGACCACCCGCGGCGCCGACCGCCCCGCCGAGCGCACCCACCACCGTCGTCGCCGTCTCCACCCAGCTCATGGCCGCTCCCGTTCCACCAGCAGCGACACGTCCGCCACCTGGCCGGCTTCGACCGCGATGGTGACCCGCCGCAGGTCCAACCCGATCTGCGCCACCCGCCACCACGACGCGACCGCCGTGGACGCCACGAACGCCCCCGCGGCGATGGCCGCGCTGCCGCTGACCGCGTACAAGGCGATGGCGTACATGGTGGTGACGGTGCCGAGGGCGGCGACGCCGCACAGTTCCACGCCCAGGGACGCGGCGAGCCGGTTACCGGGCATGCTGACACCGGTGAGGCCGATGACCCCGGCGAGGATCAGCCCGACCTCCCAGACGGCTTGGACGCTGGTGGGCATGCCGGCGGTCACGGACGCGGGTCGGGTGCCGGTGGCGAGCAGCGTCAACCCGGACAGCAGCGCGGCGAGGAGCACGGCCACCTCGAACGGCTGCCGGCCGCGGCCGATCGTGACTGGGCGCACTACGAGGCCAGGCGGGCGGCCAGCTCGTCGGCGACCTGCTTCGCGAGGCCCTTCGGAATGGCCGCGGCGATGGCCTCCGGGGACAGGCCGGCGAGGACACCGGCGATGATGGCCGGCTCGTCGACGAGGTCCCGGCCGACGGCCGCGGCCAGTTCGGCGCGGGCCTTGCCGATGTCCCGGACGGCCATACGGCCGCCCTTCAGGTGGTCCGCGACCGTGAACGTGCCGAGGGTGGGCGACGGCAGCTCCCGGTTGAGCAGCTCGTCCACGATCTCCTTGGCGGTAGGCATGTCCTCGTCCTCTCCGATCGGCCAGTCCGCCGGGTCATCCGCGGCGGCGGTGTGCACGGTGCTCACGTGGATGTGCGTGTCGTGAGGGTCCGAGCCCCGGTAGGTGGACCACTCCCAGCCGTAGTTCGGGCCGGTGATCCGCGCGTTGGAGATGATGTAGCCGATCCGCCGGTCCCGGCTCAGCCGCAGCTGCTCGGCTATCCGGTGGGAGTCGAGGCCCAGGCCTGGGGCGTGCGGGAAGTCCCGGGCGCACACCACCGCCGTCTGGCCGAGCGCCGAGTAGAAGTGCGGGTAGTGGTCCGACGTCGACGAGTGCGCGCCGTCAGCGATCGCCCCCCACGACGCCGGGTCGGTGGCCGGCGGCACCGCCCTCGGGTGGGCGGCGCGGATCTGCTCGTTGAGCCGGTCCAGCGACCGGACGGTCCGCCAGTTCTGCCCCTTGCTCCACACCGTGGCCGCCTCCTGTGCGATCAGGTCACGCAGCACGGCCTGCTCAGCCGGCCGCTTGGTCAGGTCACCGACGGCGGCGCCCTCGTCGGCGTGGAAGTGCGCCCACACCTGGCAGCCGGCGTCGCGGGCCACCGAGTGCGCCTGCCGGTACCAGGCGGCGGCCAGCGACCCGGTCGGGTCGAGGTCGACGGAGAAGCCGTTCGCGCGCAGGATCCGCGGGTGGTCGATCTCGGCGATGCCCCACACCCGGCCGATCTGGGCGGCGATGTCGATGGGCACCCGCATGGCGGCGGCCGGGTCCTCGTAGACGCGCGGTTTCCACGGGTTCGGCTCTCCCGCCATGAACGGGTACCAGTCGAACAGCAGCAGGTCCACGGCGTCGGCCTCGTGCTCCGGCCACCACAGCGCCCAGGTGCCGCCCTTGCGGATCCACTGCAACGTCCAGCAGGTGGCCAGCCGCAACCGGCCCTCGGCGCGGGCCGGGTGGTCGGCGAGCTGCTGGCGGGTGAGGGTCCACGACGCCCGGTACTGGGCAGGGGTGGGGTCCCCTCCGGTCTGCTGCTCGGGCTCGTGGTGGGTGATGAGGTCAACGGTGACGTCGGGCCGGTACTTCAGCCACGCCTCGACGAACGGGCGCCGGTCGACCTGGGCGTCCTTGAAGGAGACGACGAGGCGACAGCCGAACGGTAGGGCGGACAGGCGCTGCCGGCCGGTCCGGGTGATGTCGGTCCACGCGCTGGCGGGCAGGCCCTCGCCGGGGGCGAAGAACACCCGGACCGCGGTGGTGTCCTGGTAGAGCTGGGCCATCTCGCCGATGCCTCTGTTCCCGGGGCACCAGCCGGTGGGCATCATCGGTGCACCAGGCACTTCGGGTCGGCCTCGATCGTGCGGAACGCGCTGTACGTGGAGTGCCAGCCGATCGCGAACATGCCGTTGGCCGGCTGCCAGCCCTGGTACGCCCTGGTCGCGTTGCGGGCCCGGTTGGTGACCTGCGCGTTCGCGGCGTAGTCCCACCACCAGTCGACCTTCGACAGCCGGGCGTCGGACCAGTACATGGGCAGCACGTAGTAGCGGCGGTCCCACCAGCGCACCGGATCCTCGGTGCCGAGCTGGCGGACGGCCTGCCCGGCGGCCAGGTGGTCGGCGTGGTTGTCGACGGTGTGCGACGGCGCCCACAGTCCGACGTCCGCGCCGATGTCGGTCGCGCACGCCACGATCGCCGCCTTCGCGCTGGCCACGGTCACGCCTTCGTTGGGCAGGCCCGCCTCGTGGATGTGGTCCGCCGGGACACCGAGCGCCCCGGCCGCGGCCGTGATCTCCCGACGCCGCGCCTCCCCGAACGTCGCCTCGGTCAGCGGCGCGTAGCCCTCCACCTGCGGGTTGTGGGTGACACCCCACCAGCCCATCGTCCCGGTCCCGTTGAGGCCGTCCATCACCGCCGACTTCTCCCCGCGGGTGAGCAGCAGCAGGTGCACGTCCCGGCCCGCCGCCACATGCTCGGCGATGACCACACCGGCGGCGAGGGTCTCGTCGTCCGGGTGCGGGATCACGAACAGGGCCGGGCGGCCGGTCGCCGCCTGGGCGGCGCCCGCCGTACCGACGGCGGCGGACACACCAGCGGCGGCAGCAGCGGCGAGCAGGGCACGACGACGCACAGCATCCTCCCCAGGACAGGGCAAGCAGATGAGAAGAGAGCGCCCGTCAGAGGGCGATGACGGTCAACCGGCGGTCCGAGAAGCTGCCGGTGCCACCGTTGGTGTGGTACTGGAGCTTGAAGGTGTTGCTGCCCGGGGTCAGGCCACCCTCGAACATGACCTGACCCGACCGGGCCTCCTGGTTCGCCGAGTCCGACTGGAAGCGCAGCGCCGACGCGTCCTGCGCCGACCTGCTCGACGCCCCCGACACCGTGTAGTCCACGTACGTCTTCGCGTTCGCGGTCGAGTTGGACATCAGCGCGGACCACAGCAGGATCGCCGCCGACCCGGTCGTCACCGTCACCGTCGGTCCCGGCGTCGTCAGGTCCACGAAACTCGTCGACCCGGTCGTCTGCGTCGTCGCGATCGCCGACGACACCACGTCCCGCTCCGCGACGCTGTTCAACCCGGTCGTCACGATCAGCCGACCCGCCTGCGTGGCCTTCGCCGGCGCCGTCTCGTTCAGGTCGTCGCGCAGCAGGTTGAGCTGCGCAGCCGTCAGCACACTGCCGTCGGTGAAGGTTGGAGGCGACGTCCACGCCATGTCAGATCACTCCCGATTCGAGCGCCAGCCGGGCCGCACCCGACACCTGGAAACCGCCCCCCAGCGCGTCCGCGTCCGGGAGGATGCCGTGCACGAGGTTCTCCACCAGCAGGTCGTGCACGGTCTCCGGCGGCGCCCAGTTCCGGTTCGCCGGCACCGGACGGCTCGCGAGGACCCGGCTGATGTCGTCCACGTCCGCCGGCCACACCACCTCGCAGACGAGCAGGCAGTGGGCGCAGCGGAACCGGCCACCGGTCAGTCCGCCGACGTGCCCGGTCACCGCGTCGCGGCCGTGGTGTTCGGCGTTCACGCAGCCCGGCCGGGGGCAGTCGGCGATCCACCGACCCCAGTGCACCCTCGCCACCGCCTGCAGCATCGTCGTCGTCATCAGTGCCCCAGAAGGTTCGCGCCGAGGACCCCCGCACCGACGATGAACACCGCCGCCGGGTCGTCCAGACCTGTCGTACCGAGCCGACCCGTGCCCAACTTCCCGCGGATCGTGTCGCCGAGGACCAGCACACCGGCCGGCTGAGCGGGGATCCGCTCCACCCCGAACGCCGTCACATGGTCGGCGCCGGACACGGAGTGCTCAATGCGCTCCACCCAGCAGTCCGCGTCCAGACCGGTCCCGCCGTCGATCACCCGGACCCGGTCGGACAGGTCCCGGGCCAACTGCTGCCGCAGCCGCGCCGGCACGCCACCGCGGAACGTGACCGTCATCGTCGGCTGCCGGCGAGCCCGACCCGCGAGGATCACGTCCGCGATCGCCGTCGCGTCGGGCAGCGACGCCAGCGTCGGCGCCCGATCCGACGGCCACGACTGCCGACCCACCTCGGCGATGCTCGACGGGTCCTCGGCGTGCACCTCCACCGTCGTCTGCACCGGCACCGGGTACGCCCGCACGGCCATCCCGTCGAGCTGCACCGGCCCGCCCACCGCCGTCACCAGCACGGTCACCGACTGGCCCGACGTCCGCGACAGCGCGGTGGTGACCGCACCGGACACCAGCTGGAAGTCGACGCCGGCGACCGGCGGTACCGCGCCGAAGAACGGGTCACCCGACTGCGCGGTCAACGCGATCGTCTCCCCGTCGACCAGCGACCGAGGGCCGGTCATCTGCCACACCGTGGCCATCTGCCCCGACGGCACCCGCACCGCCACCGGGTAGGTGACGTCGTTGACGATGTCCGCCCAGCCCGCCTGGTAGGAGGCGGGCGCCGAGTAGCACGGCTCGATGCCCGTGGACCGCCACGTCGCCTGCACCGTGGTCGACCGGGCCCGGACCAGCCGGTGGTGCCGGTCGCGGAACACGAGCCGGCCGTCGATGTCGACAGCGGCCAGCGACCCGGGGCCCTCCGCGTCGAGGATCGCCTGCAGCGCGGTGAACGCATCCGTGCCGTCGGCCCACCACCACGGCATGACGGTGCCGCCCACGTCGAGGTCCCGGCGCCCGGCGGGCCAGCCGGCGGCGTCGAGGAGCAGGCCGACGGCCTGACCGGTCCGCAACCCCTGGTAGAGGGGCGTGGACACCTGAACGCGCCGCAGCCTCGACAGGCCGTCGAGGACGCTCACCTGCACCGACCGCTGCTCGATCGCGGGCAGCAGTTCGATGTCGTCGACCACGCCGCGCATCAGCCCGTACGTCACCCCGCCGTAGGTGGCGCGGATCCGCACCTCCCGACCCGGCCGAACCTTCCCGGCCAGCGGAGACGCCGTGTTGTCGGGCAGGTAGTCACGGGAGAAGTTGTTCAGCTCGAACTGGCCCCGGCCGCCGGCGAGCGGCGCGAACGCCCGGGCCTGCTCCCGCCCGTACTGGGCGGTCAGCGGGGTGCCCCGGTCGAACACCCGGGCGGTGACGTCGTCACCGGCGGCGGTGAACGTGCCATCGGCGGCCCAGTCGACGGCCACCTCGTAGTCGGCGTTCACGCCCGGCCCTGCCGCTTCAGGGTGTCCAGCGACGCGGCGAGCCAGTTCTCGGTCTCCTGCCGGGAGCCGATGACACCCTGGTTGACGAGGGTCACCTGCACCACGGTGGTGCCGGCGGGTGAGCTGCCGAGGCCGGGGAACACCCGCTCCGGGCCCCGCTCCCCGAACGAGTAGGAGTTGCCGGACCGCAGGCCGTACCCGTAGACCGGCTCCTGGATGACGCCGCCGTTGGCCATCGCGATGTGGATGTGGTTGCGGTGCGCCTCCATCAGCGAGTTGTTGAAGGAGCCCATGTTCCGGCCCCGCGTGTACGCGTAGTCCCGCGAGTTCGTCCGGTGGATCAGCTCCAGGGGCCGCTTGCCCGCCAGGAACGACGCCAGCGCGTTCTGGTTGTAGCCCATCCAGTCCACCGCCCGCCCCGACCCGTGCCAGAGCGGATCACCAGGCCGGTAGGAGTTGCCGAACTCGCCGGACAGCGGGCCGGTGGCGCGGATCATCGCCACGATGCCCCGCCACACCCCCGAGTCACCGCGCTGCGAGCCCGGGCCCGCCGGCCAGTCCCCGAACGCCGGAGTCACCGCCCGAGCCGCCTCGGCCCGCGACGGGATCCGCGTCTTCGCCGCCGTCGCCGGGAACGGCCACCGCACCGCACCGCCGGCCGCATAACCGGCCACCTGCCCGGTCGCGTTCATCTCGTCGAGCAGCCCAGGATGCCGCTGCTCGATCTGCTGCCGGGACTCCTTGCGGATCACGAACTCGTCGGCGTGGACCACACCGGCCGGGGTGTACTTGCTGCCCGGACCGGTCCAGCCACCCGCGTGGTAGTCCTTGCCCTGCACCGGGCCCTGGAAGTTCGCCGGGATCGTGCCCTTCTTCAACGCCTGCTGGTACGTCGACAGCCGCTTCAACCGGTCCAGGGCCATCGGGTAGCCGACCAGCTCCACCGCCGCCTTGTACGAGCCGTCGAACGCGTCCGCCCGGCTCTTCGCGTTCTTGAGCTGCTTGTCCGCCTCGGTCACACCCGGCGCCGACGCGTTGGCCTTGTAGCTGCCGTCGTACTTCTCCGCGTCCGCCTTGGCTTGCCGGAACTGCGCGGCGACGTCGGCGATCTGCCGGTCCGTCAGGTGGGCCGCCTTCAGCGTCGCCCGCAGCGCCGGGCTCACCTTGCCATCGAACGCGTCACCGAGCACCCCGGCCCGGCCCTGCAACTCGATGGCGGCCTCGGCCAGCGCCCGGGTCGCCTCACGCGCCTCAGCGCTGTTACGGCCGTGCTCGCGGGTCGCCTTCGCGGCGGCCTTCTGCGCCTCCGCCAGCTTCTGCTGGGCGTCCGCGAACCCGAACACCGGGTCCGTCTCCGCCTTCATCATCTTCGACAGCGCCGCCAGGGCGTCCCGCTGCCCGTCGACCGCCGCGGTGGCAGCCTCGGTCGCGTTCGCGAATCCGAGGGTCTTCGAGCCCATTGCGTCCGTCGGGGCGATCGCGTCCTTCGTCGCGCCCGCGGCCGTCTCGATCGCCGCCGCGTACTGCGGGAACAGCTTCCGCAGCTCATCCATCGACACGTTCGACTTGGCGGCCTCGGCGGCGAGCCGGTCGAACGCCTGCCGCGCCGCGTCCGCCTTCCCCGACGAGACGAGCTGCGCGAACGCCGCGTCCATCGCCGTCACCCGCTCCCGGGTGCGCGTCAGGCTGGTGTTCGTCGAGTCGAGGCCCGGGACCAGGCCCTCCAGCAGGTCCTGACCCCACCTCACGAACTTCCGCCGGTCGTTGTCGGTGTCGGCCAGGAACTTCAGGCCCACGTTCAGGTCGGCCATGTCCGCGCCGAGGACCCGCGCCGACTCACCGGCCAGCGTGCCGGACTTACCCCACGACTCCAGGCCCGTGGCCATGGCGTCGATCTGCGGGCTCAGATCCCCGACCATCTTGTTGACGACCATGCCGGCGACCTGGAACGCGGCGAACGCCACCGCCGCCCTGCCCGCCCACTTCGACGCCGTCTCCAACCCTCGCGCCGCCCGAGCGCCAGCAGGGCCGGTGGCCTCCAACTCCGCCCGGAACTCCGCGTTCGCCCGGCGGGTCTTCACCCACCCGGCACCGAGCAAGGTCGTCGCACCGCCGAGCGCGGCGAGCACCGTGATGGTGCTGCCCACCGCCGGCGGCATCTGCGACAGCTCCCCGACCACCCCATCGAGGCCCTGCGTCAACACCCGCAGCCCACCGTTGGCCCCGGACGACGACTCGATCGCCAACGTCTCCAGCGAGCCCTTCAGCCGCTCGATGTCACCGGCGAGGTTGTCGGTGCGCATCCGCGCCGTCTCCGCGGCGAACCCGGCATCGTTGGTCTTGTCGATCCACGACTGGATGCCCTCGGCGCCCTGCTCGTACAGCACCGACGCGGCGCGGATCGCATCCGACCCGAACACCACGGAGAGGGTGGCGTTGCGCTGCTCCTGCGTCAGCCCGCCGAGCTTGGTGCGCAGCTCCCCGGCCAGCTTCGTGACGCCGATGAAGTTGCCCTGCATGTCGTAGGCCTCG